>NC_021172.1:3795000-3808687 GCF_000230975.2 Hyphomicrobium denitrificans 1NES1
AGTCTGAACAGGGCGTTCAGTTCGTCGGATTAGACCCGAAACCTGTCGATCTTGCCATGGTCAGGTTGAAGGTGGGGTAACACCCACTGGAGGACCGAACCGGTGTCTGTTGAAAAAGCCTCGGATGAACTGTGGCAAGGGGTGAAAGGCCAATCAAGGCAGGAAATAGCTGGTTCTCCGCGAAATCTATTTAGGTAGAGCCTCAGATGAATACTCCAGGGGGTAGAGCACTACATGGGCTAGGGGCCCCTACAGGGTTACCAAACCTAAGTAAACTCCGAATACCTGGAAGTACTATCTGGGAGACACACGGCGGGTGCTAACGTCCGTCGTGAAGAGGGAAACAACCCTGATCGCCGTCTAAGGTCCCCAAATCACTGCTAAGTGTGAAAGGATGTGGGAATCCCATAACAGCCAGGATGTTGGCTTAGAAGCAGCCATCATTTAAAGAAAGCGTAACAGCTCACTGGTCTAAACAAGGGTTTCTGCGCCGAAAATGTAACGGGGCTAAAGCAGTGTACCGAAGACGCGGGTGTGCAGCAATGCACGCGGTAGCGGAGCGTTCCGTAAGCCTGTGAAGGGAGACCCGTGAGGGCTCCTGGAGGTATCGGAAGTGCGAATGCAGACATGAGTAACGAAAGAAGTGTGAGAAACACTTCCTCCGAAAGTCCAAGGGTTCCTGCGTAAAGTTAATCTGCGCAGGGTTAGCCGGCCCCTAAGGCGAGGGCGAAAGCCGTAGTCGATGGGAACCACGTTAATATTCGTGGGCCAGTGGGTGTGTGACGGATGCAGCAAGTTGTTGAGGCTTATCGGATTGCCGAGGCAGCGAATGTGTCCCTGGAAATAGCCCCCACGTAGACCGTACCCGAAACCGACACAGGTGGACTGGTAGAGAATACCAAGGAGCTTGAGCGAAGTGTGCTGAAGGAACTCGGCAAATTACCTGCGTAACTTCGGGAGAAGCAGGCTATCTCTTCGGGCAACCGGAGGGATAGGGCACAAACTAGGGGGTGGCGACTGTTTACCTAAAACACAGGGCTATGCTAAGTCCAACGACGACGTATATGGCCTGACGCCTGCCCGGTGCTGGAAGGTTAAGAGGAGAGGTTCACGCCTTGAATCGAAGCCCCAGTAAACGGCGGCCGTAACTATAACGGTCCTAAGGTAGCGAAATTCCTTGTCGGGTAAGTTCCGACCTGCACGAATGGCGTAACGACTTCCCCACTGTCTCCAGCACACACTCAGTGAAATTGAATTCCCCGTGAAGATGCGGGGTTCCTGCGGTTAGACGGAAAGACCCCGTGCACCTTTACTGCAACTTTGCACTGGCAATCGTGACTGCTTGTGTAGAATAGGTGGTAGGCTTTGAAGCTTGGGCGCTAGCTCGAGTGGAGCCGAAATGTGAAATACCACCCTAGTGATTATGGTTGTCTAACCGCGGTCCGTTATCCGGATCCGGGACAGCGCATGGTGGGCAGTTTGACTGGGGCGGTCGCCTCCTAAATTGTAACGGAGGCGTGCGAAGGTGGGCTCAGGTTGGTCGGAAATCAACCGTCGAGTGCAATGGCATAAGCCCGCCTGACTGCGAGACTGACAAGTCGAGCAGAGTCGAAAGACGGCCATAGTGATCCGGTGGTTCTTTGTGAGAGGGCCATCGCTCAACGGATAAAAGGTACGCCGGGGATAACAGGCTGATGACGCCCAAGAGTCCATATCGACGGCGTCGTTTGGCACCTCGATGTCGGCTCATCACATCCTGGGGCTGGAGCAGGTCCCAAGGGTATGGCTGTTCGCCATTTAAAGTGGTACGTGAGCTGGGTTCAGAACGTCGCGAGACAGTTCGGTCCCTATCTGCCGTAGGTGTAGGAGAATTGAGAGGATCTGTCCTTAGTACGAGAGGACCGGGATGGACGCACCTCTGGTGGACCTGTTGTCGTGCCAACGGCACAGCAGGGTAGCTATGTGCGGACGGGATAACCGCTGAAGGCATCTAAGCGGGAAACCCACCTCGAAACGAGTTCTCCCTCGAGAGTCGTGGAAGACCACCACGTTGATAGGCCGGGTGTGGAAGCGCTGCAAGGCGTGTAGCTTACCGGTACTAATAACTCGATTGGCTTGATTGCTCTCATTTAGCAATGCTCATCGATTGTTTGTTCTGCATGTCGCGAGAGCTCGCGACGCGGGATAAGCAAGGCGCCGTTCTCACGAGCGCCACGATGAGCGTAGGACTTACAGAAAGACCAAAGATCAGAAGTCATATGACGTCTCCGCCGACCTGGTGATTATGGCGGGGTGGCTGCACCCGATCCCATTCCGAACTCGGCCGTGAAACGCCCCTGCGCCGATGGTACTTCGTCTCAAGACGCGGGAGAGTAGGTCGTTGCCAGGTCTGCCGAGACGTCATGTGAATTTCAGAAAATGAAGTCAATCACCTCTATCGATCGAATTAAAACGCGCCGCTGTGCCTTGTGCCAACGGCGCGTTTTTGTTTACCCAGGTGCGGCAGCCCGAGACCCGACGCGCATCGTGTGTCGATCAACACAAAGCAGCGCCGCGATCAGAACTGCGCTTTGTCGATCTTCGCGAATTTGCCGCTGACGTCGCCGGAAAGCGCGATGTTGTCCGGATTGAGCTGCATCACCGAAGCACCGGGGTTCAAATCGAACTTCGAGAGATCTGCCCAGATCACGTTTGGACTCGTCGTCAATTCGAAGAAGTAGCGCTTGTCAGTCAGATCTATCGCCGTGCGGTATTTGGTGTTGTAAATTCCGAAGCCCTTGTAAGGGGCGCCGAACGGTACAGACACGTTTCGGGAGATCGCGAGAACGCCGGCGATGGCTTCGCGCTGGTTTTTCGGCTCGGGCAGTAGAGCGGAATAATATGCCGCGCGCTGAAAGCGATCTGTGGGCCTAACGTTTCCAGGCAACGGCGTGTCACTGCTCGGTTTTGAGAAATCGTGCTCTTTCAGAAGCGCGAGTTGTTGATCATACGTCGGATCGTTCGTCATGATCGTGTATTGGCGTCCGTGATGAACGACCGGCTTGCTGTCGATATGTTCGACGATAGCCGAATCGCCGGTCGCGTCCTCCATCGCCAAGTGCACCGTGCCTTTGTGGCCCCGCGCTTCAGCCATCACCACCTGTATGTTTTCGAGAGCCTTCAGCGCCTCGTCGACGGTTGCAGCGTTGTCGAGAACGTATTGGCCCCAAAGCGTGACGACGCCACCGGGTTTGCTCGCGTCGCGATGTCCGAATTCGGCGGCGTTGAGATAGAGCAGATGGATCGCGAGCCCCTTCTCGTTCAATCCGTCGACGGCGCTATGCCATAGACGGTCGTGACAATGCTGCCGTACTTGGCGGTCCATTTGGCAGGGTTCTCTTTGACGACTTCGTCGGAGCCGACGCGTCCGCCATCGCGTGCCGATCCGCGAGGAAATACGGTGAGCGTGGGCTCCGTCGATTCCGGCCAATCCATCGTCCGGCCGCTCACGACAGCGAGCTTGTTCGTATTCCATAAGACGCGCGTGCATGCCGCTGCGATATCGGGCGCGGCCGTGATGGTGATTGCTGTCAGAAGAAGACCGGCTGCGGTAGCCGTTGCGAACATTTGTTTCATCGGACGCTCTCTGAAATTGAATCAGGACGAGGCTGAGAGAACAGAGTTTCGCAAGTGTTGAATTCGTGCGGTGGGAGCGGCGTTTATGTCGAGGTGGTTAACCCGCATGCTTTATTCGGAATTATTGCAGAGCAGGCGCGCTCCGATGGCAGTCCATCGGCATTGCGGCGTTCGCCTACGCCAACTATGATTGACGCCCTAATAAGTCACCAATCTGCTAGCGAACGGAGATGTGGCATGGGTATCGCAATCTCGTTGCAGCAATATCTCGACGGTCGCGGTGTCGCTTTCGATGTTACGACCCACGAACGGACCCTTTCCGCCCTTGCGACGGCGCGGGCAAGTTCGATCCCCGAAGACAATCTGGCAAAAGGCGTCTTGATGAGGCGTGAGGACGGCTATCTTCTGGCCGTCGTGCCGGCGTCCTATCGCGTCGAATTGGACGTGCTATCCGCATGGCTTAAGCAGCCAATCGTGCTCGCGTCCGAGACGGAAGCCTCGGCTATCTTTGGCGACTGCGAGATCGGTTGCGTCCCGCCTCTTGCGGGCGCCTACGATTTATCGGCGGTGATGGACGACAGTCTCGAGGATTGCACGGACATCTATTTCGAGGGCGGCGATCACCGCACACTCGTGCATCTTTCGGAGGGCAATTTCCAACGTCTGATGCATGATGTTCCTCACGCCCACATCGGCGCGCGCAACAGTCGCCGTTGATGTTTCGAGATACTCGGCTGAGGCCGAACCAGCAGGTCCATATGCGTCAGAGTGGACCTGAGGTTGGGTGTTTGCCACGTCCTCTTTGGAACCACTCCAAAGTGTTGGAGTGCGACACGACGGCCAAGACTCCTTATAGCGGTATTGTTCTTGACTATTTTTGTTGGCATAGGCTTAGCTAACAAAAACCTGATCTCGGGACCTTGAATCCTGACCTATTGGGAGTCGACATGCCATTCCGCTTGAGCGAGCATCCATTCGCTTATCTTGCAAAGATTTTCGTATTCGTTTGCGCTGCCTTTGGTTTGATCAATGCTTGCTTCGTTGCGGCCCCTGCGCGCGCAGCAGAAGAATTGGTCATTGAGATTTCGATCAAAGATCACAAGTTTGCGCCGGATGCGATCAAGCTTCCGGCAGGCAAGAGCGCGAAGCTGGTCGTGAAGAATCTCGATGCGACTCCGGAAGAGTTCGAGAGCAACGATATCGGCTTTGAAAAGGTCATCGCAGGAAACAGCGAAGCGACGATCCGGGTAAAGCCCCTCGAAGCGGGGACTTACATTTTCTTCGGTGAGTTTCACACAGACACCGCCCTTGGTCACATCGTTGTGGAATGATGATTGAATGCTTGCTGCTCTCGTTATCGTCTTTCGCGAAGTTCTCGAAGCGGGCCTGATCATCGGTGTCGTTCTGGCGGCTTCGCGTGGAATTCACGGCCGTAATGGCGCCGTTGCTTTTGGCGTCGTTGCCGGGATTCTCAGCGCGTCGATCGTCGCGGTTTTCGCTACGCGCATCTCGGATGCTTTCGACGGGCGCGGGCAAGAGTTTTTCGTCGCTGCGATCTTGCTTTTTGCCGTCGTCATGCTGGCTTGGCATGTCGTGTGGATGGCCGAGCATGCACGCGAGATGACGCAAGAGCTGCGCCAGCTCAGCAGCGACGTCGCAGCGGGAAAGCAGTCCTTATTTGCTTTGGGCGCGGCGGTCGCGATTGCGGTCATGCGTGAGGGCAGCGAAGTCGTCCTGTTCATGATGGGCATCGTGATGCAGGGGAGGGACACGTCCGGCGAACTTCTGCTCGGATCGGGCATCGGTCTTTTGCTTGGAGCCGGTGTGTCGCTGGTTCTTTATCTGGGTCTTGCAGCCATCCCGTTAAAACGCATGTTCTCGGTGACCGGCGCTCTGGTGACGCTTCTTGCCGCCGGTCTCGCGGCGTCCGCGGTGCAGCAATTGTCCAATGCGGGGTTGCTGAACGTTCTCGATACCAAGCTCTGGGATACGTCGTGGCTGCTGTCTCAGGACAGTTGGGTGGGTCGCGTTCTGCACGTGCTCATCGGCTATATGGATCGGCCGACCGGCATGCAGCTCATTGCCTACGCGATCACCGCATGCACGATTTTTTTGCTGGCTTATTGGCGTGGCACGCCGCGGGTGGCCCGTTCTTCGGTCGGTGTCTGAACGCAGGCGGTATGCCTGCGCTCGCTCCATATGCTTCGGCGCAGCAGGCCTTAGTCAGAGGCCGAGATCGGAGAGGCCCGGGTGGTCTTTCGGGCGCGGGCCGAGAGGCCAGTGATATTTGCGGTCCGATTCCGCGATCCTCATATCGTTGATGCTGGCGTGACGAACCGCCATCAGGCCGTGTGCGTCGAACTCCCAGTTCTCGTTGCCATAGGCGCGGTACCACTGGCCGCTGTCGTCGTGGAATTCGTACGCGAAGCGGACGGCAATGCGGTTGTTGTCGAACGCCCATAGCTCCTTGATCAGCCGGTAATCCAGCTCGCGGTTCCACTTTCGCTTCAGAAATTCGACGATCTGAGCGCGCCCGACGGGAAATTCGGCGCGATTGCGCCAGCGACTGTCCTCCGTATAGGCGAGTGCGACACGCTCCGGATCGCGCATGTTCCAGGCATCTTCTGCGCCGCGAACTTTCTGCGCGGCTGTCTCGCGGGTAAATGGTGGCAACGGAGGCCGGTCGGTCATCGGTCGTTCCTTTCTTTCACGACTTGGAATTCTGATGCTTGACCAGTCGCGCGAACGCCGCAACGCTTCAAGTCATTTTACGGCGTGCCAACTCTGCGGATTTAGGGAACCTTTTCCATGTACGACATATCCAATCTTTCGAATCTGCCACAGCTACGCAGTTTGTCGTCCGCTACGATGGCGGCATTCGAGAATTTCGATCGTGCTGCGATGGCGCCGGGTACGATCCCGCGGCGTTACAAGGAGCTTATTGCTCTTGCGGTCGCGATTGCCACGCAATGCCCCTACAGTCTCGAAGTACACCGGACGAATGCGGAAAATGCGGGTGTGACGGAGGCTGAGATCGCGGAAGTGATTTTTCTTGCGGCGACAATGCGCGCTACGGCGGCAATCGCTCACGGTACGCATCTCGTGGGTCCACGCAAGGCGAAGCGATGACGAGTTCGCTCCACAAGCTGGCAAACTGAATTATCATTCCGGTCGAGCGGAGTGCGGAGCCGGAAGCGAAAATCGAACTAAAGCACGCTGTAAAGCTTCAACGCGATGGCTGCGATGCCGATGGCGGCAATCCAAAGCGCAATGTCGGCGGCGCGGCTGCGGCGCGAACGCGATGCGAGGTTGTCCAATGTCGCATCGTCGAGCTTCAATCCCGACCGCGCCATTTCGGAAAATCCGGTGATCGCCTGCTCGGCTTTCTGTAACAAGCCGGGTGTTCGCATCAGGACGTCGCCGATCGTTTCGGCACCGCGCCCCACACCCTTGAGGCGGCCGAGCAGCGACATGTTGGATTCGATCCACTCCTTCGCGACGGGTTCCGCCGCGACCCACATGTTGAGCAGCGGATCGAGATCGCGCGCCACGCCTTCGACGATGACCATGCTTTTCTGCAGCAGGATCAGCTCCGGCCGTGTCTGCATGTCGAACACTTCGGTGTAGGCGAAAAGCTGACCCAGGAGATCGGCCATCGAGATTTCTTCGGCCGTGCGTCCCTGGATCGGCTCGCCGATCGCACGCATCGCTTGCGCAAATTCTTCGACCGTATGGTAGGGCGGGACGTAGCCCGCTTCGAAATGGATGGCGGCGGCACGGCGATAATCGCGCGTGATGAGGCCGTGCAGAATTTCCGCGAGAAAGCGGCGTTCGGCGAGCCCCAAGCGCCCCATGATGCCAAAATCGACCGCAACGATCCTGCCGTTGTCGTCGACGAACAGGTTCCCCTGATGCATGTCGGCGTGGAAGAAACCGTCGCGCATGGCATGGCGCAGGAATGTGCGGAGCACGGTCAGACCGAGCGCAGCGGTGTCGAACCCTTTTGCCTGCAGAGCGTCGCGATGCGAGATTGGCGTGCCGTCGATCCATTCGACTGTCAGCACGCGCTTGGCAGTGCGCCGCCAATCGACGTTTGGAACGCGGAAGCCTTCGTCGTCCTTGATGTTGCCCGCCATTTCGGAGATCGCGGCAGCTTCGAGCCGCAAGTCCATCTCGAGATCCGTCGTGTGCTTCAGGTTGTCGACGACAGCGACGGGTTTCAGGCGGCGCGCCGGCGGATAGAGACGCTCGATCAGGCGCGCGGCGAAGTAATAACTGTCGAGGTCGCGGTAGAAGCGCTTTTCGATATTCGGGCGGAGGATCTTGACGGCGACAGGCTTCCTGACGCCGCCTTCGAGAACGTAGGCTTTGTGTACCTGTGCGATCGACGCGGCGGCCACGGGCGGGCCGAACTCGACGAAATGATCTTCGAGCTTGCCGCCGAGCGCGCGCTCGACTGCGATCCTGGCTTCGGCCATCGAAAAGGGTTCGGCCTTGTCCTGCAGGTGACGCAGGTCAGCCGAGAGTTCGGGGCCGATGACGTCGGCGCGCGTGGCAAGGAACTGACCGAGCTTCACATAGCTCGGCCCGAGTTCAGTCAGTGCCGATGCAACGCGCGAGGCGCGCGGAACGTCGCGGCGGAAGGGAGCGGTGACGATCTGGATCGGCACGGTGACGGCGCGCGCGATTTTCAAAGGCAGCGGCACCGGTACGCCGCGCGGTACGAAGCGGACGCCGTGCTGCGCCAGCACGAAAGCGGCGCGCGCCAATCGCAAAGAGTTAGGAAGTGCTCCGGCCATAACCGCGAATTCATCGTCCTGTCGTCGCGGACGAGCCGCAGAGAGATGGCACAATGCGCCTCAAGCGGTTGCGGTCAAGTGAAGTCGCCGCAACGGGTAAAGATCGTTAATCGCGCTGCGTCATTGCGATGCGCCGTCGATAGGTTCTCCTACAACACAAACGGCGCCCAAGCCTTTCGGCGGGCGCCGTCGCAGAGGATGTCGGCCACCCTTTTAACGCTTGCAGAACGTCGCGCGGCCGTGGCAGGTCACCATGCCGCCGTCTGGACGGCAGTTGTAGCGCTTGTTCACGACCTTGTAACCTTCGACGTTGCCGGTTGCGAGGAAGCCCGGCCACAGACCCCAGCTCACCGACTGCACCATCGTCTCGAATGCGAACCATTTGGCTGAGTCCGCCGACGATGACGTCGCGACTGCGCCCTTCGTGACGCATCCGGCGTTGGCGATGCCGGCGCCGAACGACATCGCGGCTGCGAGCGCGGCGCACATCAGCATTTTCTTTTTCATGAGTCCCATCTCCTCCGATCGAAGAAAAAATTCTTCTTCCCACCGAGGCGGAAGCTATGAGTGCTCCTGGCAACGGTCAATCGAAGTCGCGACGTGGTGGCAAAAACGCGGTCGACGTGTGGCCGATTAGAGCTTCCAGCCGCTGTGAATTGCGGCGATTCCACCGGTCAGGTTGCGATAGCCGACGCGGGAAAATCCGGCGTTTCGAACGAGGTTCGCGAAGGCTTCCTGGTTTGGGAAGCGGCGAATGCTCTCAACGAGGTAGCGATAGGATTCGGCGTCTCCAGCGGCGAGTTTGCCGAGCCGGGGGATGATTTCGAACGAGTGAAAGTCATAGAGCCGGTCGAGAACCGGGACCTGGCACTCGGAAAACTCAAGACAAAGGAAGCGGCCGCCCGGCTTCAGGACGCGATAGGCTTCCGTCAGTGCGCGGTCGATGTGGGTGACGTTGCGAATGCCGAACGCGATCGTGTAGGCGTCGAAGCTCGCGCTTTCGAATGGCAGCGCCTCGGCGTTGCCTTCGACACAGGTGATACGATCCGAGAGCCCAGCAGCGTCGATGCGACGCCGGCCGACGCTCAGCATCTCGGGGCTGATGTCGCAGATGACGGCGGTGGTTGCGGAGCCTCCATCCGTGGCGTAGCGGATTGCTATGTCGCCGGTACCGCCCGCGACATCGAGGAGCCTGAACGGCGTCGCGCTCCTTGGCGCGTTTAACATCGTGATGAGGTCGCGCTTCCAAAGCCGGTGCAGGCCGCCCGACATCAGGTCGTTCATCAGGTCGTAGCGTTCGGCGACGGAGGCAAAGACCCCGTTGACGAGGCCTTGGCGCTCGCCTTCGGGGACGGCGCGGAAGCCGAACGAAACAGTGCTTTCGCCGTTTGATTGTGAGGAAGTATTGTCCATCATGTCGCCCAGGATAGCGGTGTCAGACGTGCCGCGCTATCGTCTCTCCAACTTAGCGTCAATCGCGGCTTTAGAAGTTTATGCCCGAACTCCCCGAAGTTGAAACCGTCCGGCGCGGCCTCGCGCCGGTTGTCGTCGGCCGTCGGATCACCGCTGTCGAAACGCGCCGCCCGGACTTGAGGTTTCCGTTTCCGGAGCGATTTGCCGAGCGGCTTGTCGGGCAACGGATCGTCGGGCTCGGCCGGCGCGCCAAATACCTGATTGCAGGGCTTTCGGGCGGCGAGGACCTTGTCATGCACCTCGGCATGACGGGCCGGTTTACGATTCTGGAGAACGGGCGGCGAGATACGCCGGGGGAATATGCGAACCGCGTCGGAGCCGATCCGGTGCACGATCATGTCGTGCTCAAACTCTCCGGCGGAGTGCACATCGTCTACAACGACCCGCGCCGGTTCGGCTTCATGGTCATGATGCCGCATGCCGAGCGATCGGAGCATCCACTCTTTCGTGGACTTGGCGTCGAGCCGCTGGGACCGGAGCTGACAGCGGACTATTTGGCTTCGCGGGCGCGCGGAAAGAAAGCCAATCTGAAATCCTTTCTGATGGATCAGCGCATCGTCGCGGGGCTCGGGAACATCTATGTTGCGGAAGCGCTGTTCCGCGCCGGCCTGTCGCCGAACCGTGCGGCGCGAGCGCTGGCGGACCGCCGCGGCGCACCAACCGAACGGGCGAAAAAACTCGTTCCGGCGATCCGCGAGGTTCTCGAACAGGCGATCGCTGCCCGCGGATCGACATTGCGCGATTATCGGGATGCGAACGGCGCATCCGGCGGATTTCAGAATTCGTTCGCCGTCTACGATCGGGCGGGGCGGACATGTCCGCGAGCCGGATGCGGTGGCGAAATCCGCCGTGTGGTACATGCGGGTCGTACGAGCTTTTATTGTCCGCGCTGTCAGCGCTGAAGCGCTGAGTGCGCCAAGCGTTCGCTCAAGGCGGCGTGGGTTTTGATGATGATGACGCTCAGGCACATCACCGCGAAGCCACCGGCCAAGAACAATTGGTTCGCTGCCCAGTCGCCTTTCACGGATGAGAGCTTTCCTGATTGGATAAGCCAGATCAACCCGAGGGCGATAGCGATCGCTTGACAGGCCGCCAGCCGAACGGCGCGGTCGATCGCGTGTGGCGTCGAGACAGAAGCATTCGGATCGGCGAGGCGCCAAAGATAAATCGCGTGCGCAACAGCGACGAGAAGCATCGCAGAACCGTATTCCCAGCCGTGCTGCCAGCGTAGCGTCGTGCCGAGATAGACTGCGTAGAATGCAAGCGCGCACCATAGATAAGCGAGCATGACGAGCAACGTCGTTTGCCACAGCGCTTCTCGCCGCGTCGTGGCAATCTTTACTGCTCCGCGCCGCCAGAGCGGCGAGTTCGTGCGAATGGCAGCGGTGACGAGAAGGATCGCGAATGCGGCTGCGGACGTCGCGGCCTCGGCCTTTTGCAAGGCGTTCGTCGTGAGATACATCGCAACCAACGCTGCCGCGAGAGTCGCGAGCAACCACGGTAACGGAGGGCGTAAGGACATGCGAAAGAATCCGAGAAAGGACTATGTCTTGGACTGCATCACACGTGCGCAGGAGAACGTAAAGCGCCGAGACTGATAGCCGCGATCGCTAGCGCGCCGAACAAGAGAATGTTGTTGCCTGCCCAATCCGCGTGAGTCACGTCGCGGGGAAATTTATGATCGACGAAAAGGCTGACGATGCCGACTGCCATTCCTGCGATCTGGACCTGCACGAGGATGCGGCCAACTTTGGCAAGCACCGGGTCGGCGCGCCCGGCGGCCCGGTCGCGGTCCAGCAGGGTCGAGAATGCAATGCTGGCGATGGCCGCAAAAGCAAATCCGATGAAGAACTGCCACCACTCGGGCCAGACTTTCTCCAGGACAAAGAGATAGATCGCGAGCACGGAAAGAGCTCCCCAAGCCCAGACCAAGCCAAGATAGCGCGCCGTCGAGCTGGCGACGGCGCTCGTCGGAGCCCCGTTGGTAATGAGCTGCTGATGGTCGCGGACAGCAAGCAGGACTATCGCCAAGGCGACGATCGCGCAGGCTGCGATATGTAGTTTCGGATCCATGAGGGCCGCCGTCAGGACGGTCGCGCAGGCTGCGACCGTCAGTCCAAACAGCCATCCAGTAAGCGACAGCATCCTCAGGCCCCCCAATCCGTTCGGGCCGCATAGGCAGCGTCCCTACCGGCTTTTTATATCCGCCTGCGGATTTCCGCGCCTGCGTTGAACCGCCGCTTGGCTGAAAAATGCGCCGACCTGTAAGAAATTCCGCATTCAGAGCGAGCGGATTAATTGACCGGCGGATGGCCGACAGCTATACCGCCCGGCAAACGTGCCTGGACGGAAAATCCGGGCCGATCAGGTTTTCTCAGCCGCGGCCCCCGTTTTGCCTTTTCCAAGGCGGCGGACGGCGCTTTTGACCAGCAGTAAGGACTTTTCCATGGCTAATACGTCGTCGGCAAAAAAAGCCGCGCGCCAGATGATCCGCCGCACAGAAATCAACAAAGCACGCCGCTCGCGCGTCAAGAGCGAGGTTCGGGCGGTCGAAGAGGCTATCAAGGCCGGCGATCAGGGTAAGGCCCTGGCGGCGCTCGCTGCAGCCGAACCGATCCTGGCGCGCAATGCCCAGAAGGGAATCATGCACAAGAAGACCGCGAGCCGGAAGGTTTCGAGGCTGGCACAACGTGTCAAGGCCATGTCTGCCTGACAACGTTCAGCGCAACGCGGGGTAATTTTTCTCCCTGTTGCATATTCGCTACGGTAAAGAGCGGGCCCGATGAGGGCCCGTTGTTTTTTAAATGTCATTAACCCTCTGGAATTGCGCGTCTCAGCGATGGTTGGAGGCCCGAGGAGGACTCGCTTGCACTTAAGCCGCGGATCGAAGCCAAGCGGAAAATGACGGCAACGTGACGGTGCAACACGATTTTTGCCCCCGTGTGGGCGCTGCCGAAATCCTCAAAGGAGTCAGTGTTTTTTTACACAGGAACTGCGACGGAACCTCGGTTCTCCAGAGTAGCTGTGGAAAACTTTCCAAGCCGCCCGCCACGCGATTTGGTGACTCGTGGCGCTTGTCGAAATATTGGTTAGCGGTTAGTTAATACGTAGTGGATGGCAGCGGGGTAATGCGATCGTTCACTGGCAAGTGTCGGCGTGCGTCGCGTCTGAAGTTTTGGTCTAATCCAGAAGCTCGGACGCATCGTCAAAATAAATAAAGATCTCTGTTTAGTCATGGGGTTCTGCTGCTGCAGAGGCCCATCGGCAAAGACTTCCCCGAACTATACTCGGGGAAGTCTTGTGTAGGTCTTTAGGTATTCTGGTAACGCGTAAGAGGGGGCTCGTGGAAAACATCGAGGCTGCCCACGTCGAGGACGTTCCCGTCCTTGAAACGTGGGAGCGTCTGAAGGCCGATCCGAAAGCAATTCTGGTGGACGTCCGCACGCGCGCCGAGTGGGCGTTCGTCGGTGTCCCGGATTTGAGCGGCCTGGGACGGGAAACGCTGTTGATGGAATGGCAGACATTCCCCGACAGCCGGATCGTCCCGGATTTTTCGGATCGGCTGGATGCGGCGCTCAAAGCCCGCGGTGCCGATAAAGGCGATCAGGTTTTTTTTATTTGCCGCTCTGGCGGCCGCAGCCGGATGGCTGCCGAGGCAATGGCCGCGTCAGGATATCGTCGCTGCCGGAACGTGGCGGAAGGCTTCGAGGGGCCAATCGATACCGACCGCCATCGGAATCAGATCGCCGGCTGGAGGCATGCCGGTCTGGCCTGGGTGCAGGGTTAGCGCCCAGAATTTT